>NZ_DBNGVP010000090.1:0-20764 GCF_057119385.1 Archangium sp.
CCTGGGGCGGCAAACGGGACTCCTGCTTGCGAAGAGGCATGGCGGTGGTGAGCGCGGGGGTGGAGGCCACGAGTGGCGCCGCGCCTCCTCCAGCTTCGGACGGCCCGCCCGGTGCCGCCACTTCACGCACAATCCCTGGAGGAGACGTCGGGGGACCCACCTCCCACCCGGGAGGTGACGGGGCCGCCGTGGGCGCCGCCACGCCGGGAGTGCCCACAGGCCCCCGCTCGACCCGGGAGCCCGCCAGCAGCCATGCGCTCAGCAGCAGCCCGGCGGCCAGCGCCACCGCCCCCACGCGTGACACGCCCCCTCCGGGCAACACGCGCGCACGGTGCACGGGGCCTGGTGCCTCCAGCGGGGGCGGGACTCCCCGTGCTGCCTCCTCGGCGGCCACGGGAAGAGGAGCGGCGGCGTCCACCGGAGAAGGGGCCGCTTCCGGGACATGGGGGGCCCCCGCCGCACTCTCTGGCTCCTCGCCCGCGGGCGCGGGTTCCGCTTCTTCCTCCACCACCGCGGGCGGCGCCACGACGGTAGCACCGCCACCCTCAGGAGCGGGCGGGTGGCGGGCCTTCGCTCCCCGCCGGGGCCGGCCCATGCTCCACCGCCGCATCTCGCGCTCCTCGGCGCTGCGCGGCACCAGCCCGGGCTCCTCCTCGGTGAAGGCGTGCTCCGGGGCGTCCGGGTCCACCAGCGGCACGTCCCAGCTTCCGTCCGCCCCGGCCAGCGCCGCCTCCAGCGCCCGCGCCAGCTCCTCGCACGTGCCGTAGCGCGCCTGCCGCCGCTTCTCCAGCATGCGCTGGCACAGCTCGCCCAGCGCCCGGGGCACGCGCGGGTTCACCTCGTGCGGCGCCTTGGGCCGCTGCGTGAGGATGCGCTCGTCGAGCGGCTGGCCCCGCTGGTAGACGCGCCCGAAGGGCAGCATGTCCGTGAGCAGCCAGTAGAGGAGGACGCCCAGCGCCCACAGCTCGTCTCCCGCGTCCGCCACGTAGCGCGCCTGCCCGCCGGTGTGCGCGCGCGCGAAGCGCAGCGCCTCGGGGCTGCGGTACTCGGCGGTGCACGGCGGCAGCGTGCCCTGGGTGAGCGGGGGCTCCTCCGCCAGCCAGCCGATGCCGAAGTCCACCAGCACCGGCGCCCCGTCCGAGGTGCGCAGCAGGATGTTCTCCAGCTTGAGATCGCGGTGCAGCACGCCCCGGGCGTGGAGGTGCGCCAGCGCCCGCGCCAGCTCCAGCAGCACGCGCGCCACGCAGCGTGCGCACGGGTTGTCCTCCAGGGCCCACTGCTCCAGCGTCCGGCCCTCCACGAAGTCCATGACGAAGTAGAGCGGGCCGTGCACCGGGTGCGGCCACCTGCCGCATGCGTGGAAGCCCACCACGTTGGGGTGCTTGATGCGCCGCAGGATGCTGATTTCCCGCTGCCCCCGGGCCTCCAGGCTCCGGCCGCGCAGCAGCTTGAGGGCGAAGGGCAGCCCCGCGCGCCGCACCTTGAAGACGAGGCCGTGGCCCCCGGAGCCCAGCGGGGCCTCCACCTCGTACTCCCCCACCTTGTCTCCACGGGCCAGGGGCTGGAAGGACACTGTCTCCGTGAGTCGGGCCGGCTTCATGACCTCCAAGGTCTAGCACGGCTTTCGCCTCCCCTGGAGCCCGGGGGCCCGCGGCGCGCGTTTCACGACGCGGGCGCCAGACGGGTGCTGGCCCGCTCCAGGTGTAGACGCCTACACTCGATGTGGTTTTTTTTCATACACACTCAAGTGTAGATATCTACACCTGAAGTCCGCTCAATGCCTTCCGGAGGAAAACAGCTCAGAGGAGCGAGAGCTGTCTGGGCGCGCCGAGCGCACGTGCATCCAGGCCGTGCCCGCGCAGCACCTCGGCCAGCTCCTCGGCGAAACCATGCAGGGTGATGACGTCCCGGGCGCCGGTGGCCTTCGCGTAGCGCACCAGCGAGGGGCAGTCCGCATGGTCCGAGAGCGGGAAGGCCACGTCCGCGCCGTAACGCCGCGTGGCCCCGGCCCCATCCACCGCCCAGCCGGTGAGCACGGCGGTGGCGCGCGGCCAGAGCGGAGCGAGCGCCCCGCCCCGGTGGAGGTGCGGCGGGAAGAAGAGCACCTCGCCCGGCTCGACGCGGCCCTCGTAGCGCCGCAGCGGCTCGATGGGGACGCCGAGCTCGCCGTAGAGCTTCGTCACCTCGTAGATGGAGGGGTGGGCCACCAGCGGGAAGCCGCGGTCCGCCAGGTACTTCATCGCCTCCTGGCTCTTGCCCAGCGCGTAGGCCAGCAGCACCGGCACCGCGCCCCGCTCCAGGTGACGGCGCACCCAGGACTCCACCTGCCCCAGCACCTCCTCGCGCGGCGGGAAGACGTAGCGCGGGTGCCCGAAGGTGGACTCGATGACGAGCACGTCGCACTCGGCCACCTGCGCGGGCTCGGCGGTGAGCGAGGGCGCCAGGCTGATGTCCCCCGTGTAGACGATGCGCTTGCCGTCCTCGCGGGTGACGCGAATCTGCGCGCTGCCCAGGACGTGGCCCGCGGGCAACAGCTCCAGGGTGAGCGGGCCCAGCGCGAAGGGGCGGCCATAGGGTACGGCCAGCGGCGCGTGGACGGTGCCCAGGCGGTGGGCCATGAGCCGCAGCGTGGCGGCGGTGGCGATGGTGCGCTCGTGCCGGGCGATGTGGTCCGCGTGCGCGTGGCTGACGAAGGACAGCGGGGACTTGCGCTTCGCGTCCAGGGACAGCGGCGTCCCCGTCAGGTGCAGTCCATTCCTTCGCAGCTCGACGCTCATGGGAAGCGTTGGGTATAGCGCGTCCCGGTGGCCATGCACGTCTTCTCGCCCTACTCGCTGGCCGGGGCGTCGTCCGGCAGGCGAGGGGCCGTGCGCGCGCGCACCTTGTCCCAGAGATGGCCTCCGAGCTCGGCCACCAGCACGCCCAGGACGATGAGGCCACCGCCCACCCACTCGCGCGGGCCGAGCGTCTCGTAGCCGAGCGCCACCGAGTACACCCCGGCGAAGACGGGCTCCATGGAGCAGATGAGCGCCACGCGCACCGCGGTGGTGCGCGCCTGCGCCCACGTCTGGATGCAGATGGCCATCGCGCTGGCGAAGAGGCCACAGAAGGCCGCCGCGCCCACGAAGGACGGCGTCCACTCCACGTGCGCTCCGGCGAAGGGCAGGCAGAGCACGGACAGCAGCGACACCACCCACAGCTGCACCCCCACGAGCGCCACCACGCCCGACTTCGGCGCGTACCGCTCGGTGAGGAGGATGTGGAAGGCATAGGCCAGCGCACAGCCCAGCGTCAGCCAGTCGCCCCGGGAGAGGCCCTGCCCCGCGTCCAGCTCCGCGCCGGTGAGGTAGCGCATGCCCACCGCCGCCAGCACCACGCCCAGCCACGAGGAGAGGCGTGGCACCCGCCGGAAGAGGGCCAGCCCCAGCACCGGGACGAGCACCACGTACAGCCCGGTGATGAAGGCCGAGCGCGAGGGCGTGGTGGACACCAGCCCCACCGTCTGCAGGGCGAAGCCGAGGAAGAGGAAGACGCCCATCAGCAGCCCCCGGCGCAGCGTCTGGGGGACGAGCAGCTCGCGCCGGGCGATGACGGTGAGCGTCAGCGCGCCGATGCTGAAGCGCAGCGCGAGGAAGGAGAAGGGGTCTCCATGACTGAGCGCCCCCTTCACCACCACGAAGGTGATGCCCCAGAAGGCGGTGATGAGGGCCAGGGCCCCGTCCGCCTGGAGGCGAACACGCGCCTCGGAGTGGGACGGGCCGCCCGTCGTCTGCGTCGGTGCCGGAGTGCTGCTCACGGGGGCTGCTTTTGGCCTACCCACCGGGCCGATGCAATGGGGTCCTCCACCGCTTCAGCCGCCGCCATGCCGAGCGGACACGAGAGTGGCCCCATAGCCACCGGAACAGCCCGTGGGTGGCGAGGAGCAACCCCCGGGAAGCGAGGGGAACGGGAAGCTGGAGCCGCCCACGCCGCAGGGCCGTGACGCGGCCGAGCACCCGCTGAAGCGCATCCGGTGTCCCCAGGAAGGACCGGGTCTCCAGCGGACCAGTGCGCACCACCAGGTGGGCCGAGAGCCGGCCGTCCACGCGGAGCACCAGGGCGATGTCCCCCGCCTCCAGTGACTCCTCGCCACAGCGCAGGACGCGCACCGCGTCTCCCGGCCAGAGCAGGGGCACCATGCTGCGGCCCAGGCCCGTCAGCCAGAGCGAGCGTCCCCTGGGATGGGCCTCCAGCAACCGGAGGGCCTCACCGGGCCGCATGGTCCTCGCACCAGCGCCGCAAGTACGCGCCCGCCTCGGGGTGGTTGCGGAAGGAGAAGCGCCAGGCGGGGAAATGGGACACCAACGTAGCCACCCGCTGGAGCAGCCCGGCCTGGGTGAGCCCGTCCGAAGGGGCACGAAAGGCCTGGGCGAGCAGCAACGGCACCACGGCCACCGGGGCGAGCGGTTCGAGCGACTCCGCGGGGGCATGCACCAGCGCGAAGAGCCCGCCCAGCCGGGCCTCCCGGGCGGTGCCCACCATGTCCGGGTCGGACCGGAAGGGGGTCCCGAGCACCCGTCCATCCGGCAGCAGCGACACGACTTCGTCCGACAGCAGCTCGCCACCGGCCTGCCGCGCCAGACGCGCGAAGGTCGACTTGCCCGCTCCACTGGGACCCACGGCCACCAGCGCCGTCCCGCCAAAAGCCACCCCGGAGGAGTGGAGCAGCACACCGCCCTGCCCCACGGTTCCCAGGTGGAAGGCGGCGCGCAGGGCCAACTCAGCGTCGAGCGCGTCCTGGGGCGGCTCGATGTGGAGCACCATGTCTCGAATGAGCAGACGGGGCCCCTCGGGCCTGCGGGGATTGAGGGGCCGCCCCTCACCAGCCGGGATGGCGCCCCGCTGGATGACGAGCCGGGGGCAGCCCACGTCGACGAGAAACGGGCCGAACGAGCACCGCGCGGACGCGAGCGTCAGCAGCTCGCGCTCCACCTCCACGCCCCACTCGCCAATCCGGAGCCGTGGCATCCGAGCCCGCTCGCCCGCGCCTCAGCACACCCCGGTCTCGGGGTCCGGGACGCAGCTGGGGCTGAAGAGATCCGCCACGACCAGCCGCTCGGAGCGGACCTGGGGCGGCCGGTAGGGCTTCTTCTTCTTCGTCTCCTTCTCCTTGGCCGCCATGCTCATGTCCTGACTCAATAGTACACCACGACCCGCGCCGGGCTGGACTGGCTATCACCCACCGCCAGGTCCTTCCTACCATCCCCATTGAAGTCGAGGATCGTCAGGCTGATTCCCAACGTGGTGGCCGAGGGCAGGCGGGACTGCGCGAAGCCCGTGCCCTGCACCAGGTCGAACTCCGCGCCGGGAATGCCTCGATTGAAGAAGATGAACGCCGAACCATTCGGGTTCAGGTTTTGTCCGATGGCCAGATCCTCCAGACCGTCCCCGTTGAGGTCCCCGCAAGCGAGCGCATTACCGAAACGCCCGCCTCCCTGGAGGGTCACCGGAGTGGAGGGGAATCCCTTGTCCGTCCCATTGGCGTAGAGGTGGACCCGGTGTTGAAAGGGCTGTGCCACCGCCAGGTCGAGCCCGGGTCCACCAAGCAACTGAACACCCCCCACCGCCTCGGCGCCGAAGCCGGTGAGCGCGCCGCCTGTCGTGTTGGGCCCCCGGGTCAGCACCTGCAGGGCCTCGGCCGAGGTGAGGCTGGTGCGGCTCTGGAGCATGGCACCCGAGTAGACGAGGAGCTTGTTGATCGACTCCAGTGAAACCGGGACGGTGAAGTCCGGCACGCCGTCTCCCGTGATATCCCCGAGCCGCGCGTAACCCCGCTGCCGGCCGAAGAAGTTCATGTCCGCGTCGCCCGTCAGCGTCGCATCCGCCTTGGCCGTGGACACGACACACGAGGCGCCACACGGACCCGTCCCGCTCTCGTCCGTCCGCATGGCCAGCCACTGGCTCTGCGTGCGCCCGCGGAAGAAGTACACCCTCTTCTCCCCGTGGGAGCTGATCAGGATCTCCTCGAGCCCGTCCCCCGTGATGTCCTCGATGACCTTCACGGAACCACCCAACGAGGCGGCCCCAGCTGCCACGGGATTGCGGAACTCGATGGGCGCCACGTCGTCCAACATGCCGCCCTTGCGTCCGAAGTACAGGAAGACCCGGCCGCGATTGCTCGACCAGGCCCGCACTCCAACGAGCAGATCCTTCACGGGGTCCGCCGTGCCACCCACGTCACCCACGGCGAAGTCCGCGCCGAAGAACTGGCCCCCCGTCTCGGCCAGGGTCAGGGTCTGCGGGGTGGGAGGCGACGCCAGTTCATTCGTCCCGTAATAGACGTACACGGTCCCCGGCGTGCCCGAGGCCGCGCCGACCACCAGGTCATCCCGTCCATCGGCGTTGAGATCGCCCCATGCGTTCAGGTAGAGCGCGTACCCGTTACCCGCCCCTCCCGGGTTGGTCATCGTGACGCTGTTCCACAGGTTGGCGAGCGGCGGCGCGGCCTCGAAACGAGAATAGTTGCCCAGCTCGTCCCGAGGGCGGAGCTGGATGGAGTAGGTGGACAACGGCGGCAGCGTCAGCGTGTAGCGCGTCGTGTCCGCCGGCAGCAGCGCCCCCGTCTCCTGCTTCACCTTGGAGTCGAAGAACTTCGCCTCGCTGTCCATGCCCTCTGGAAGAAGGGCGTTGGTGGTCCAACGCAGGTCATACCCGGCGAGTGGCCCGTCGAGCTCGTCATCGCCACTGGCCGACCAGGCCACCTCGACCTTCGCCGCGCGCTCCTGACCGGCCACCAGGGTGCGCGTCACCGTGGGCGTGGCCGGCGGCACCACGTCCACGGTGGCGTCCACCAGGTGGCTCACCTGGTTGCCCGAGGCATCGCGCACCCGGACCTCCAGCGTCCCCGAGGTCCCATGGGCGAGCACCACGGGCAGCTCCTTGTCGATCTCCGGATCCGCCGTCACGTCGAACGCGGCCGAGACGGGAGCGCCCCGGTAGAACACCTGCACCGAGCCGCCCGCCGCACCGGTCACCGTGAGCTTGAACCTGGCGTCCGCGTCACCATCACGCGCCAGGTCCTTGACCCGATCGGGAGAGGGCGTGGGAAAGAGGAAGGCGTTGGAGTCCGCGACGAAGTAGAGCGTCTTCGAGGACGGGGAGATGGACGTGATGGCCGGCGGCGTGTTGTCCACGCGCACGTCCACGTAGGCGAACGTCCGCACACCGGTCTCGTCGACGGCATCCACCTGGAGGCGTGTCTCGCCATCCGCGAGCGTCACCACGAAGGAGAACCTGCCCGTCACCGCATCCGCCAAGGCCGTCTGGGAGGGCGTGACCGAACCTCCCTCGTAGAGGGAGACGGTGCGCCCACGGCAGCTCGGAGTGCGCCCCTGGAGCCGGTACTGCAGACCCGCGGCCGGAGACTGGTCGTCCTTGGCCAGCAACAGCGCCGGCGAGCCCGCCGGGTCGGTGATGGTGAGGTCACAGCCCACCACCTGGACGTCGATGCTGACGGGCGCGCTCCGAGCCGTGTTCCCGGCCCCATCTGTGATCTCCGCGACCACGCTCTGCGGGCCACGGGGAAAGTTGACGACGCCCCGCGCCACACCCGAGGAGACGGGGAGCTCCCCCACGAGCCGCTCGCTGTCCGTCCCCGGCGTGGAGAGGATGCGGACCTTCAGCCCCTCTCCCCCCGAGACATCCACCTGGACCGCAAGCTCCGTCGTGCTGGTGTAGGTCCCCGGAAGCGGAGCGGACAGGGCGAGGCTCGGTGCCTCGAGATCCACGGTATGAGTGCGGATGACGGGGGCGCTCACATTGCCCGATTCGTCCGTGGCCACGAGCGTGAGCGTGTAACTGTTCGTGCCGGTGGCGGGCACCTTGAAGTCATGCGTCGCGACGAGCGCGACCGGAGTGAGGCGGATGACGGGCCCCACAGGACTCGACACCGGGCCGAGCATCATCTGCACGCCCCCCGCCGTCACGTCCGTCGAGGTGGTCACACGGGCCCGGAGCAGGAAGTCCGCGTTGCCAGGAGTTCCGTCCGCGTCGTCCGCGGGGCCGAGGGTTGCCTTCACGGGTGAGCTGACGACCAACGTCGGCACCATCCGATCCAATCGGAAGTCGAGGAACGCCTCCCCGTTCAACGGGTACAGCGGGGTGGGCGTGCGCACCCGGTTGGCGTTGCCGGCCACGTCCCGCACGGTGGCGACGACCTGATAGTCCGCCTCGCTCATGTTGGGCAACGCATCGAGCAGGACGACGGCCCGCCCACCGCTCACCTTGCCCTGGCCCAGCACGACGTTGAGGTTGCTGACCTGGCGGACCTGGACGGGCTGCTCATCCGCCACGCCCTCGGTGAAGACCTCCAGGCTCGGTGCCCCCGAGGGAAGCTCGGTGGCATTCACACGGCGGTCCCCATTGGTGTCCTGGACCAGACGCACACTGAGCACCTTCGGCTCGACACTGTCCACCGTCACCGTGACCGCGTCCGACACCGCCAGGGCGCCGTCATCGAGCACGGCCTTCAGGGCGTAATGCCCATCCGGATAAGAGAACAGGCCGTTATAGGGAGGCAGGTTGCTGGCCAGGGTGAACCAGCCCGAGCCGTCCTTGCAGGGCCCGGCGTTCATCACGAGCGCCACGTCCGAGCAGATGTCCACGGTGGCGCTCGCTGACAGCCCCGGCGCATCGTAGGCCAGGGGACGCTGGATGCCGGGAACGGCCGGATCCAGGTCCCCCCCCACGTTGTAGACGGCGGCCGGCGATGCCGCGGGCACCGTCAGCGTGATGGCACCCGGAGTCGTATCCACCCGAGGCACGAGCGTCGCGCAAGCCAGGACACCGCCAGGTCCGACGAGCTCGGCCCGCAGAACGTTGGCCCCCTCCTCCAGGTCCACCGCCGGGAAGGTCTTCACCACGTCGGTCGCCGCCACCTCCTGCGAGCCGATCTCCACCGTTCCGCGCAGGAGCCGGAGCCGTCCCGCGCCGGAAGGAGTCACACCGAGGCTCACGCTCACGGTCAGCCCGCCGCCCGGACGCACGACGCCATCCGCCTGTCCCAGGTAACGGCCTCCCTCAGGCGAGAGGAAGAGCAGCCCGCCTCCCGAGAAGGCCGAGGTGAGGGTCCGGGTCTGCGTGGTCACATTGCCGGCGGGATCCGTCGCCTTCACCAGCAGCTCGCACGAGCCCAGGGCGGCCACCGTGACGTCGCGCAGCAGCAGCGTGCCCCGCGCGTCGGCCTGGCCCGTCACGCCCGAGGCCATACCGCACCCCGTGGCCAGCACCCTGGCGCGCGGCTCCGTCTTCACGTCGAGGGCGATCTGCATCCCGGGCAGGGGCGAGAGGTCCACGAGCGAAGGCCCCAGGATGCTCTCTCCCTCGGGGAGCCCGTGCACGTTCACCGAGAGCTCGGGAGGCGTCGTGTCCACCACCACCCGGAGCGACTGGCTCGCCGCGCCGCCGGGGCAGGAGGCCACCAGCTGGAACGAGCCCTGCTGCGTCAGGGTCAGCGGGACGACGCTCGAGCCGGTCTCGGACCTCCGCGTGACGCTCGCCACCGGAGCGCCCCCCACGTCCAGCGCGGCCACCGTGACGTCCCCCACGTCCGACACCACCCGCACATCGAGAGGCACGGAGGTGGAGCGGACCAGGAGCCCATCATCGGGCTCGATGATGCGGCAGAGCGCCTTCCCCGTCGAGACGTTCACGATCTGCAGCACGCACCGCTCGAGGCCCGCGGCGTTGCGCACGCAGGCCTTCAGGGTGTTGGACCCGCCCGCGAGGTGGGCCGTGAAGGACGCGGCGCGCCCCGCTCCGCTCATGGACGTGACAGCCCGCTGGGGGCTCGCGAACGTGCCGCTGAGCGTCGTGGACAGTTCCACCTCGGTGCCGAGCGGCTCCTGGTCCACCCGCACGGAGACGGGAATCTGCACGCCATTGGAGAGATCCGCGTCCAGATCATCGCTGGCGGACGCAGTGGCCGGGGCCGAGAGGCTCAGCACGGGCGCCGTGCTCGCGACGGTCACGGGGAACTCCCGGCTCGTGACATTGCCTCCGCTGTCGGCGATCCGGAGCGCGAAGACGTATTGCCCATCCATCGGCACCGTGACAGCGGGAAAGAACACCCCGCCCGCCCCCACGGGAACCGAGACCGGTTCCGCCCCCTCGCGCGACAGCGTGGCCAACGCCCCGTCCTCGCAGCAGCCCACCGCCGCTTCCACCTTGAAGGTGGTGGAAGCCACCGGCGCCACGGGTCCGGCCACCTCCACGCGCGGCGCCACCGTGTCCAGGATGAGACCACGCCGGGAACTCGTCACGTCCTGGCCCGCGAAGCGCACCACCGCGTAGCACTCGGCCACCTGCGCCTCACACGCGGACTGGGCGAGCGTCACCGGAACCTCCGTGACGCCTCCCGGGGCCACGGTGAAGTCCACCGGCGCAATGCCGCACGCCTTCTCACACACCAGCGTGCCCGTCCGGCCCGCCAGCCCGCTGGTGCGCAGCTTGAAGCGCACCTGGTAGCCCGGCGTGGCCGGGTCCACGTCATCCGACTCGCGCAGCACCTGGCCCTCGGCGGGGCTGGAGATGTCCACGCTCCACGCCTCGCCGCCCACCGTCACGCTCTGGCTGTGCGTGGCCGTGCGCTTGGAGCCCGCCTCCTCCACCGTCACCCGCAGCACGTTGGTGCGCCCCGGCAGCGTCACCGTGGGAAAGCGCGCCCGGCCCCCGTCGAGGAAGGCCACCGTCGTCTCGCGCCAGGAGGGCTCTCCCGGCAGCTGCACCTCCAGCTTCGCCCGGGCCAGCCTCACCGCGCGGCCCGACGAGTCCGTGGCCTCCGCCACCACGTCGTACTGGAAGCCCGCGGCCGCCGGGTCCGCGTCATCCCCCTGCGCCAGCCGCTGGCCGTCCATGGGCTGCGTGAACGCCACCGTCAGCTCGGACTCCACCGGCGGCGTGCCGCACGTGCACCCCGTCACCCACAGCGCACACACCGCCAGAAGCCACTGCCATCCCGCTCGATGCATGAGTCGCCTCTCGCCGTGCTGGTGGCCTTGGCCTTCCCGGGCTCACGGCCCGAGCACCAGCACCTTCTTGTCCACCAGGAGCCTCACGAAGAAGACCGTGTCCTCACGGCATCGCGCCGGCTCCACTTCGAATTCCTCACACAGCACGGCCACGATGTCGCCCACCGTCCGACATCCGTCGACCAGCTCGAGGATGCGCTCGGCCACCTCGGACACCTCGCCGCCCTCGTCCTCGAAGGTGTGGAGGGTGTCATCCGGGCCCACCGCCAGCATCCGGTCCCCGACCCGCTGGACCCCCGCCTCCGGGTGGAGACGCGGCACCGCCGCCATCACGTCATCCCCGCGCATGCTCACCAGGCGGGGGATGCTACCCGGTCCCGGCCGCCCGGGCCAGGAACGCAGCCCGCTCGCTGGCCCTGTTGTCGACCACTCGGTAACCGCTATGACGAGGGGTGCGCCGCCTGCCCGGTGGCGCGAGGAGACGGGAAAAATCCATGAACACGACGTCCGAGGGGCAACTGGTCCCCCCGCCGGGCTGGTGGAGCCGCAACTGGAAGTGGGCGGTGCCCACGGGGTGCCTGGGGCTGCTGCTGTCCTGTGGGTGCCTGGGCGCCCTGCTCTTCAGCGCCACGGCCTGGCAGTCGTTGAAGGGCAACGGCGTCATCGTGGAGGCGGTGACGCAGGCCCGGCAGTCGATGGAGGTGCGCGAGGCGCTCGGCGAGCCCATCACGTCGAGCACGGTGCCTCAGCAGTTCAACATGTACACCGGGAATGACGGGAGCTCGGCCCGCTTCGCCGTGGGCGTGCACGGCCCCAAGGCCAGCGGCACCCTGGTCGGCGAGGGCTACAAGAAGGACGACGAGGAGGCGTGGACGTTCACCACGCTGAAGGTCGAGGTGCCGGATCATCCCGTCATCAACCTGCTCGGCCCCACGCCCGAGCCGGCTCCCGACATCATTCCCTTCGATCCCAAGTCACTGCCGGACGTGGAGCCCCTGCCCGAGGACGAGCAGCCCGCTCCGCGAAAACCCGAGCGGGGCAAGACGGGACAGGGCCAGGAGGATATCGAGCTCTGATGCCATTTCCCCGCGGCCATTTCCCCGCGGCCATTTCCCCTCTCCCCTCGGGAGAGGGACGGGGTGAGGGTATCGGGTGAACCCGGGTTGAACCCACTGTCCCCATTGTGGGCCACGGGTTGAAGAACGGGCCCGGATACCCTCACCCTGACCCTCTCCCGAAGGGAGAGGGACTCTTGGGACTCTCTTCGCCCATGTCCCTCGAGTGACCCACCCCCGCAACGCGGAAGGGGCGGCCGCGAGGACTGTTCCCCCGCAACCGCCCCTCCTCGACCCGGGCCACTCAGGCCCAGCGCACTACCCCTTGGCCTTGTGGATGGCCTCGCGCAGCGCGGGCAGCACCTTGAAGAGGTCGTCCACCAGTCCGTAGTCGGCCACCTGGAAGATGGGCGCCTCGGCGTCCTTGTTGATGGCGACGATCGTCTTGGAGCTCTTCATGCCCGCCAGGTGCTGGATGGCTCCGCTGATGCCCGCGGCGATGTACAGCTGCGGCGCCACGACCTTGCCCGTCTGGCCCACCTGCAAGTCATTGGGCACCCAGCCGGCGTCGCACACCGCACGCGAGGCGCCCACCGCGGCGCCCAGCTCGTCGGCCAGCGCCTCGATCTCCTTGAAGTCGCCCTTGGTGCCGCGGCCACCGGAGACCACCACGCGCGCCTCGGTCAGCTCGGGACGCGCGCTCTTGACCTCCTTGAAGTCCACGAACTTCGTCTTGCCCGTCTCCACCTTGGGCGAGAACGTCTTCACCTCGGCGGCTCCCTGGCCTCCCGCGGCCGCGGGGAACTCGGTGGCGCGCAGCGTGAACACCTTCACCGGCGTGGTCAGCTTCACCTCGGCGAAGACGTTGCCCGCCCACATGGGCCGGCTGAACGTCACGTCCGCGCCACCGCCGTTGAAGCCCATCACGTCCGTGGCCATGGCCGCCTGCAGGCGCGCCGCCACGCGGGGCATCAGGTCCTTGCCCTGCGCCGTGGACGCCATGCCCACGTAGTGGGCTCCAATGGACTTCGCCAGCTCGGCGATGGCCGGGGCATACGTCTCGGCCAGGTAGTGCTCGAACTCGGGCGCCGCGGCGGTGTGCACCGCCTTGGCCCCCAGGCCCGCCAGCTCACCCGACACCTTGGACGGATCCTTGGAGAGCAGCACCAGGTGCAGCTCCGCGCCCGCCTTCTCGGCGAGCTGCTTGCCCGCGCCCACGGCGTTCAGGGTCGCCTTGCGCAGGTTCCCGTCCGGCTGCTGCTCCGCAACGATGAGAACGATCGGCATGTTCGGCTCCAGATTCTCGAAGTAGTGAGGGAACGGGCCCCGGTCAGACGACCTTCGCCTCGTTGCGCAGCTTCTCCACCAGCGTCGCCACGTCCGGCACCTTGATGCCGGCCTTGCGCGGGGGCGGCGAGGCCATCTTCGTCACCTGCACCTTCGGGGTGACGTCCACGCCCAGCTTCGCCGGCGTCAGCTCCTCGATGGGCTTGCTCTTGGCCTTCATGATGCCCGGCAGGCTCGCGTAGCGCGGCATGTTCAGCCGCAGGTCCGTGGTCACCACCGCCGGCAGCGCGCACTCGAGCGTGGCCAGCCCGTTGTCCACCTCGCGCACCACGCGCACGCTCTTGCCGTCCGCGCCCACCTGCAGCGCCGGCACCTTGTTCTTCTCCTGCTCGCTCTCCAGCGACTCCACCTTGGAGGCGAACGTGGCCTGGCCCCAGCCCAGGTACTCGGCCAGGTACTGGCCCACCTGGTTCTGGTCATCGTCGATGGCCTGCTTGCCCAGGATGACCAGGTCCGGCTTCTCCTTCTCGGCCACCTTCTGCAGCAGCCCCGCCACGCCCATCTGGTCCAACGCACCCGTGTGGTTCACCCACACCGCGCGCGTCGCGCCCATGGCCAGCGCGTGCCGCAGCTGCTCATGCACTTCCTTGCCGCCGATGGAGACCACCACCACCTCGCCGCCATGCCTGGCCACGAGGCGCAGTCCCTCTTCGACGCCAATCTCATCGAAGGGGTTGATCTTGTACTTGAGCCCCTCCTGCACGATGCCCGAGCCGTCCGGCTTCACCTTGATCTTGGACTCGGGGTCTTCCACGCGCTTGGCGGTGACGAGGATCTTCACGTCCTTCTCCTTAGAGCGGGTACTCCCAGAAATGGCGCAACAGTGCGCATGTTCATGACGCAACGCGCTGTGCCGCGGGGCGTTGATCTACGCATCAACACCCAACGACGGCAACGGAGAAGCGTCTCCAGCGGACAGTTTTTCTTCCCTACTTGAACAGCTCGCGCGCGATGACGAGCCGCTGCACCTGGCTGGTGCCCTCGTAGATTTGGATGAGCTTGGCGTCGCGCATCAGCTTCTCCACCGGGTACTCCTTGATGTAGCCGTAACCGCCGTACACCTGCACGGCGTCGGTGGCGACCTTCATGGCCATGTCAGCGGCGAAGCACTTGGCGTACGAGGACTGCAGCGAGGCGCGCTGGCCCTGGTCCAACAACCACGCGCTCTGGTGGCACAGCAGGCGCGCGGCCTGGGTGTTCATGGCCATGTCGGCGAGCATGAACTGGATGCCCTGGTGCTCGCGGATGGGCTTGCCGAACGTCTTGCGCTGAGCGGAGTACTCCAGCGAGTACTCGAGCGCGGCGCGGGCGATGCCCACCGAGAGGATGGCGGTGATGGGACGGCTGTTGTCCAGCGTCTCCATGGCGATGCGCCAGCCCTCGCCCTCCTCGCCGATGCGGTTGGCCACCGGGACGCGCACGTCCTCGAAGGTGAGCGCCACGGTGTCGCTGGCGCGCTGGCCCATCTTGTTCTCGTGCTTGCCCACGGTGAGGCCCTTGGGACGGCCCTCCACCACGAAGCAGGTAATCCCCTTGTGCTTCTTCGCCTTGTCCAGCGTGGCGAACACCGTGTACTGGTCCGCGTGGCCGCCGTTGGTGATGAAGCACTTGGCGCCGTTGAGCACGTAGTGGTCACCGTCGCGCACCGCGGTGGTGCTCATGCCGGCCACGTCCGAGCCCGCCTCCGGCTCCGTGAGGCAGAAGGAGGCCAGCTTGAACTTCTCGGTGAAGGGCTTGAGCAGGCGCTGCTTCTGCTCCTCGCTGCCGCCCACGATGATGGGCAGGTTGGCCAGATCGTTCGCCGTGATGGAGGTGGCCATGCCCGCGCAGCCCCAGGCCAGCTCCTCGTACGCCAGGAGCTGATCCACGTGCGACATGCCCAGGCCGCCGTACGCCTCGGGGATGGCCATGTTCAGCAGGCCATTCTCCCAGGCCGACATGATGACCTCCCGGGGGAACTGGGAGGTCTCATCGTGATGCGCCGCCTTGGGGCGGATCACCTCGCGGGCGAACTTGCGCGCCATCTCCTGCAGGGCGCGCTGGGATTCGGTGAGCTGGAAGTCCATGGTTCCTCGCTGATGTGGGAGAGGGAACTACACGTTCCCTGATTCCAGAATCAACGAATACCCCGGACCGGGGAATTGCGCCAGCACACCGCACCTGGTGTGTGGACTACGGCTTGGCGGCCTTGGGGACCTTCTCCCAGTCGGCGAGGAACTTCTTGATGCCGATGTCGGTCAGCGGATGGTTGGCCAGCTGGGTGATGACGCTGTAGGGGAGCGTGGCCACGTGGGCGCCCATGCGAGCGGCCTGGAGGACGTGGACGGGGTTGCGGATGCTGGCCACCAGCACCTGGGTGGTGAAGTCGTAGTTCTGGTAGATCTCGAGGATGTGGGCGATGAGCTCCATGCCGTCCTGGGAGATGTCATCCAGGCGGCCCACGAAGGGCGAGATGTAGGTGGCGCCGGCCTTGGCGGCGAGCAGCGCCTGGTTGGCGGAGAAGCAGAGGGTCACGTTGGTGCGGATGCCCTCGGCGGTGAGCGCCTTGACGGCCTTCATGCCCTCGACGCCCATGGGAATCTTGACCACGACGTTGTCGTGGATCTTGGCGAGCCCGCGGCCCTCCTTGATGAGCTCGGGGGCCTCGGCGGAGACGCACTCGGCGCTCACGGGGCCATCCACGATGGAACAGATTTCACGGATGGTCTCCTCGAGGCCGCGGCCCACCTTGGCCAGCAGCGACGGGTTGGTGGTGACACCATCCAGCACGCCCATGTCGTGGGCCTTGCGAATCTCCGAGACGTCGGCGGTATCGATGAAGAACTTCATCTCGTCCCCTCTCCGGTTCAGTTGAGGCAGGAAGCCTGTAATGGACAACGCGCGGAGGCAGGAGGTGCGCTCCCGTCTGCCCGCCGGGCGTGCAGGCGCGTAGCCGATGCCCCCCGGTGCGTCAAGCTGGCAGGCCCGGCAGTGCTGAGTACAGGGCCCGAGCCCGCCCGTGGGCCGCGGGCTCAGCCTCGCCGGAAGGCGTAGTACCCCTCGAGAATCGGCCTGCCGCCCCGCTTCGTCATGCCGAAATGGCGCAGGACTTCCGCGTCCCACAGGTCCTCGGACTCGAAGCGCAGGGGACGGCCGTCGGAAAGCTCGATGTCGAGGGTCAGCTGGGAGCGGCGCTCGAGCTCGTAGTCGTAGCGCACCCGCCGGATCTCCGCCCCCTTGAGAATGCAGTAGATCATGACCCGGATGGACGCGGAGGTAGAGGACGCGAAAGCCTGGATGAGCGGCGTGAGCGCCTCGCTGTCCGCGATGAGCTGGTCGAGAAGCGGCGACGCCATGGGCTCCGACAGAAGCCGCTCATACTCGGCTTCGACGGCTTGAATCTCCTGCAGGTACCTCCGGGCCTCGGTCTCGGCTCCCTCTCTGAGCGCCCACCCCACACCGGCGGTGTCGAACAACTGTCTCAACGTTCGTGTCTGCTCGCCCTGCGTCACGCGGCCTCCCGCGGCGATGGGATGATGCCTCGCAAGAGCCAGCGGTTGCGCTCGATGTTCTCGAGCAACTCGCTGACCAGCTTCCCCGAGGCGGAGTTCCTGTCGTTCACCACGAACGACAGAGCGTCTTCATGGCACGAGACCCAGATGACGGCATCCGCGTTCCCGGCCGTCAGTCCGTCTCGACGCCACGACTCGAAGCTGGCCGGGTCCCGATAGATGAAGGCTTCAGCGGCATGCGTGAGCGGGAAGAGCCGGCCACTGCGGATGGGCAGGACCGGCCGGCCAGGAACCTCGACCATGGCATCCCTCCAGATGGTGCGCAGCCACCGGACCGTCAGGTCGATCTCCGCCCCGCTGGAAGCACCCTCCACCCAGAGATCATCTCCGCCCATCATTCGATGCCCGTCCTTCCGTGGAACGACTGCCGCGCACGCTCCACCTCGTACGTCACAGGAGAATAGAAGATGCGCCTGAGGCGGCCTCGGCCTCCTGGCAACGGCAGCAGATCTCCCCGGTCACTGAAGGAAAAGATGTAGTGGAGCTTGTCCCTGGGCAAGAACAGCTTCACCGCGAGGTGGGGCTCATCGGGTGGATAGTCCGTGAAGTAGGCCCCCACGGGATTGTGTGCGGCCCGAGGCTGAGAGGCCCTGAAGGTCCAGGTCGGCTGGCTGCGAATGCCGTCGAAGCCCTCCTTGTTCGTGAAATGATTCATGAGCCGATGCTCGTGCAAGGACCAGACCAGATTGTCACGGGACAGGACGCTCCTCGTAGGTTCGGCGGTTGCTCGCGCCCCGTGGGTTGAGGCTCCGTACAGCCGGGGCCATGAGCGTCCCGGTTTCAAGACGGATGGCCCCTCTTCAAGAGACGTGGCTCGAGCGCGAGCCGGACACGTCTCCAGGAGGGGGCGAGATGGAGAGCATGAACGCCCGCTGAGCAAGGAGGCGCGCGGCGGATGCCCTCGTTCGTCAGGCTGGCAGGCCCGGCAGTGCTGGGGGTACAAGAGCCGCCCATGGCCCGAGCCACTCGAAGCACCGCCCGGAAGCCCCGCCTCCGAGCCATCCCCGGACACGCCACACCCGCCGCCGGGTCCACGCCCCCGACCACCTCCGTGCCGTCTCAAGATGAACGCGAGGCCACGCTGGCCTATGCGCGCAGCGTGCTCGAGGCCGAGGCGCAGGCCATCCTGGGGCTGATGGGCCGGCTGGGCGACTCCTTCCTGAAGGCGCTCGAGCTGGTGCGCGATTCGGTGCAGACGGTAGTGACGGGCGTGGGCAAGGCGGGGCTGATCGGCCAGAAACTGTCGGCCACGCTGGCCTCCACGGGCATCCGCTCCGTCTTCCTGCACCCCACCGAGGCCGTGCACGGAGACCTGGGCCGGGTGGGCCGCGGCGACGTCATCCTCGCGCTGTCCAACAGCGGCGCCACCGAGGAGCTGGTGCGGCTGCTGCCCTCCTTCAAGCGCCTGGGTGCCCCCGTCATCGCCATCACCGGCGACGCGGAGAGTCCCCTGGCCCGAGGCGCGGACGTGGTGCTGGACATCGGCCGGATTGAAGAGGCCTGCCCCATGGGAATGGTGCCCACCGCGTCCACGGCGGCGCTGCACGCCATTGGCGACGCGCTGGCCATGGCGGTGCTGCGCGCGCGGCCCTTCGGCTCGGCCGAGTACGCCCTGCTGCACCCGGGCGGGAAGATCGGCCGCTCCGTCATGCGCGTCTTCGAGCTGATGCGCTCGGGCCCGTCCAACCCCGTGGTGCGCGACACCGCGAAGCTCTCCGAGGCCGTGGTGGTGATGACCAACACCCCGGGCCGGCCCGGCGCCACCAACGTGGTGGACCGGCAGGGACGGCTGGTGGGCATCTTCACCGACGGCGACCTGCGCCGGCTCGTCGAGCAGGGCCGGACGAACTTCGACATGCCCATCCGCGAGGTGATGGGCAAGCGGCCCCGGTGCGTGGGCCCCGAGGTGCTGGTGCTCGAGGCCACCAAGCTGATGCGCGAGTTCCGCGTGGACCAGCTCCCCGTGGTCGACGCCGAGGGCAAGGCCGTGGGCCTGCTCGACGTGCAGGACCTGCTCGCCGCGCGCTTCTTCTGAGAGGGTATTGAACTGGAACAAAAGGGCACGACATGCAGTACCCAGCCAGTAGGCAGCCGAGCCTAAAAGCACGAGCCAAGACTTACCGCTCCCGGCAGTTTGCGAGGGGCAGCTCAAACAGCCTCAAAGTCCCTGAATGCGGGATGCCGTAAGCATGGTAATAAACGAGCCATGGATGAGAACGCGCTTTTGAAAGATCTTCGCGAAAAAATCGAATCGCGACAGGTGCTTTGTGTAATCGGGGCAGGCGTTTCCATGGCCGCTTCGGCCAGTGCCAAGACGGCATCGTGGAAAGGACTGCTAGAGCACGGCGTGGATTGGACAATGCAAGTGGTTCAACCCCCTCCATCCAACAAGTGGCGCGATTCGGTCATCACCGACCTAGAAGCGGGAGAAACCGACCTTCTCATTTCTGCCGCAGAAAAGATCAGCTCCAAGCTTGGTGCACCAAAAGGGCCTGAATATGCGAATTGGTTGCGAGAAAGCATAGGCTCTCTGCGCGCCACGAATCACACACTAATAGAGGCAATCGCATCCCTCAGGGTTCCAATTGCCACAACCAATTACGATAGCCTTCTCGAGGAAGTAACTGGTCTGCCAGCAGTAACAGCTCGGGATCCTGGCGAAGTGGAGCGAGTTGTACGCGAAGCAGAACCTGGCATTATTCATTTGCACGGCTGGTGGAAGCATCCGGAGACAGTCGTGCTTGGTATTCGCTCGTATGAACGGGTTCTCGCGGATGCGCATGCGCAAGCAATCCTCCGCTCGCTTGCAATGACCAAAACATTGCTCTTTATCGGCTTCGGGGCAGGACTGGATGACCCAAACTTTGCTGCGCTCGCTGCGTGGGCATCAAACGTCCTGTCTGACTCCCCATATCGACGGTATAGATTGGCCAAA
Organism: Archangium sp.; assembly: GCF_057119385.1. Lineage (NCBI taxonomy): Bacteria > Pseudomonadati > Myxococcota > Myxococcia > Myxococcales > Archangiaceae > Archangium > Archangium sp. The sequence continues at coordinate 19,895 of NZ_DBNGVP010000090.1, forward strand.
ACCAACGAAACAACTTCACTTCCCAGTTCAGTCCGAGCAGACCCTCGGCTCTATACACTAAATTACGGCGAGAGCCATGCGGATCTACCAAACTTCATCCGGTCGCTTGCTCCCAAGGCACACACTCGAGTTACACCGCATGGCGTAAAAAAATCTTATCCTGATATACATCCTGCAGTAGCGTCAACAATTCCTGAATTGCTGGCCCATCTTTATTCGCCTCATGTGCCGCTGGCGAAGTGCCTGGCTGAAGCACTTGCGCTAGCGATTCAGACGAAGAACGGAGTTCTAGAGGAGTTCTGCCGCGGCGAACTGGACGGCTGGAGTCTTAGCAGCAAGGATGAGACCGCCGAGGGTAGCTTGTCATACAGAGTGGTTGATGTCTTCATCTTGCTGAAGGGAGAGATAGATTTGGACTATCCTGGTTGGGGTGGGAAAGAGGACCGTATTTTTGAATATATGGAGACCAATCCGGATACGTTCAAGAAGCTTCGGTGGCTGCTCCATTTCTCAGTGCCGTTTCTTGAATCCAAACTACACAAGCACTTAGATGTGGTAGGATTAACCGTATTTACGTTCCCGGCGAATCTTCTGATCCCCACAACCAAGTACAAAGGAGACGTTCGAGCCTATGCGCGTTCGGATGTCATCCACAGCCTGCTCACTCGGATTCGTTTGGAACTAACCACGAAACTCCTATCGATACTGCCCACTGCTACGACAAAGTAAGAACCACAAATCGGCATAGGGGGGTAGAGAGGGTAACTCCCTACTCCCCCTGCCACACCACCGGACAGGCGGATCCGCATCCGGCGGTTCGGTTGGTTGAGGTTATCTCTCCCGACGTCCGTTTTCGTTCGCCGCCCTCGG
>NZ_DBNGVP010000091.1:0-19345 GCF_057119385.1 Archangium sp.
GTGCTGGACAGGGACGACGCCCGCGGCGTCAAGCGCGGACACCTCTGGCCGTACGTGGGCCAGGGCGGCAACGTCTTCGTGGAGTACACCCCCGACTGGAGTGGCACGGGCCCCCAAGGGGTGCTGGTCGACTTCCGGGGCTACCTGGTGGTGGACGGCTACAAGGGCTACCAGGCTCTCTTCGGCCCCTCCTCTCCACGCATTGAGGTGGGCTGTTGGATGCACGCCCGGCGTGGCTTCGAGCGCGCATACGTGGCCGGTGACGCTCGCGGCGGCACCGTGCTCACGCTCGTGCAGAAGCTGTACGCCGTGGAGCGGCAGGCTCAGGAGGCGGGACTCTCCCCCGAGGCGCGGCTTGCCCTGCGCCTCGAGCACAGCCGCCCCGTCTACGAGGAGCTCTTCGGCTTGCTGGAGCAGTGGTTCCCGCACGTGCCCCCCAAGACGCCTCTGGGCAAGGCCATTGCCTACGCGCGCAACCGCTACGTCCCCCTGGGCCGCTTCCTCGAGGCGGGACGCGTGCCGGTGGACAACGGCGAGGTGGAGCGCCTCATCAAGCTCATTGTCCTCGGACGCAAGAACTGGCTCTTCCTGGGCAGCGACGCGGCCGGCCACCGCGCCGCCCATGTCTACTCCCTCGTGCTCAGCTGCTACCGGCTGGGCATGGACCCGTGGGCCTATTTTCGCGACGTGCTGCCCAAGCTCGGCGACACCCGCTTCCCCGCCTCCCGCCTCGCGGAGCTCCTCCCCGAGGCGTGGGCCCAGCAGCAGGCTCAGCAGCGATAGGCTTGTCGACGTGCCGTCCATCACGCGGCCACCGTGCCACGCTTCTTGATGGCCTACACCCTGGGCTGGACCGGACCCTTACGCACCGCGCCTCCCGCCCCCCTCTACTCCGACAAGAACCGATTTGGTCCCCCAAGATGCTCCACGCCTCCTCGTTAGGAGTGGGTTCGACTCAAGGCGGCGGGCAAACTCTATTGGAAGCGGCGGGATCGAAGCCGCCGCCGGAGGCTTCCCTCGGGCCGGGCGCTCGCCTACAACAGCCGCACCAACTCCGCCACGTGCTCGTCATGCTCGCCGGCCTGGGTGAGCGCCTCCGCCAGCCTCTGCAGGTAGTCGCGGTTCGAGCCGCTGGGGCCGTGGGCGGAGCGCACCACCTGGGCGATGGTCTCCAGCGTCGCGGGCCCGAGGTAGTGGGGGTTGGCTGGGCCGGCCACGTACACCACGGCCTCCAGGGACGGAGAGTCGCGTATCTCCAGCTGCACCCGGTGCCGCTCGTAGCCGCCCTGTTCCCGGAAATCCAGGTGGGCCAGCACCTCCTCCACGCGCTCGGTGGCGATCCGGTACGCCATACCCCAGCAGCGCGCGCCGGGCTCTGGCACCAGCGTCACCACCCGCCCGGGGGCTTCCGGTACTCCGCGGTGGTCCATCGAGCCCTGCCAGAAACGCCGCGCCCAGCCCCTCAACCACGCCTCACGGCGCTCCTCGTAGGGGAATGAGGGACGGAAGATGAGTGAGCCGTAGCCGAATATCCACATGGTCGGGCGGGGGGGCGGTTTCAGCGCCCCCGGAGGGGTTTCAGCACTCGATGATGTTCACCGCGAGGCCGCCGCGCGCGGTCTCCTTGTACTTGGTCATCATGTCCGCGCCCGTCTGGCGCATCGTCGCGATGACCTTGTCGAGCGACACCTTGTGCTTGCCATCGCCCTGCAGCGCGAGCCGCGCGGCGTTGATGGCCTTGATGGAGCCCATGGCGTTGCGCTCGATGCACGGCACCTGGACGAGCCCGCCGATGGGATCGCACGTGAGCCCCAGGTTGTGCTCCATGCCGATCTCCGCCGCGTTCTCCACCTGCTCCGGCGTGCCGCCCATCACCTCGGTGAGGGCCGCGGCCGCCATGGAGCACGCCACGCCCACTTCACCCTGGCAGCCCACCTCGGCGCCGGAGATGGAGGCGTTGAGCTTGTAGAGCATGCCGATGCCCCCGGCGGTGAGCAGGAAGCGGATGGCGCCCTCGTCATCCGCGCCCGGCACGAAGCGCCGGTAGTAGTGCAGCACCGCGGGGATGATGCCGGCCGCGCCGTTGGTGGGCGCCGTCACCACGCGCCCCTGCGCCGCGTTCTCCTCGTTCACCGCGAGCGCGTAGAGGTTCACCCAGTCCATTGGCAGCAGCGGATCCGCGTTGCCGCGCATGTCGCCCTTGAGCTTGCGGTAGATGGCCGCCGCGCGCCGCTTCACCTTCAGCCCGCCCGGGAGGATGCCCTCGCGCTCGCAGCCGCGCTTCACGCACGCCTGCATCACCTCCCAGATGCGCAGCAGTCCCGCGCGCACCTGCGCCTCCGGCCGCAGCGCCTTCTCGTTCTCCATCATCAGCGTGCTGATGCTCAGCCCGTGCTGGTGGCAGAGCGCGAGCAGCTCCGCGCCCGTCTTGAAGGGGTAGGGGATGCGCGAGTCCTTCACGCCCACGGCGTGCGCCGAGGTGCCGTCGTCGTTGATGACGAAGCCGCCGCCCACCGAATAGTAGATGCGGCTGAAGGGCTCGCTCCGCCCGGCGAGCACCGCGGTGAAGCGCATGCCGTTGGGGTGGCGCGGCAGCGACTGCCGCTTGTGGAAGACGATGTCCTCGGAGGGACGGAACTTCACCGTCTGCTGGCCGAGCAGCTTCAGCTTCGCCGTCTCGGTGATGCCCGAGATGCGCGCGGGCACGGCGTCACAGTCCACCTCCTCGGGGCGCTCGCCCTCCAGGCCGAGCAGCACCGCGATGTCGCTGCCGTGTCCCTTGCCGGTGTGCCCCAGCGAGCCGAACAGCTCCGCCTTCACGGACTCGACGCCGCCGAGCCCTCCCGCTTCCTTCGCGAGACTCTCCACGAACTGCCGCGCCGCACGCATCGGCCCCACCGTGTGCGAGCTCGAGGGCCCGATCCCGATGGTGAACATATCGAAGACACTGAGTGACACGAACCGCCTCCCGCCCGAGGGCAGGCGAACCTATACCGCAAGCGGGTGCCACTTGCCGCGCGGGCCTCTCGTGCGAGGGGCATCCACCCGGCCGTGACAGGGCGTGCATGACGGAATGCATCATCGAGGACACTTCCGCCCTCGATGACGCATGGCGTGATGGCTGGAGTTCCAACGACTCAGTGGCCGGAAGCGGCCGAGGCGGCGAACTCCTCCGGCATGACGGGCATGCGGAAGGGCAGCCGCCAGCGCTCGCGGTTGCCCGGCTGGCTGCTGGCCTTCGCCCGGGTGAGCCCCTTCAGGCCCAGGCCGAGCAGGGACACCATGCCCAGGGCGATGGCGCCCGAGGTGGCGGTGCGCAGCGTCCGGGGCCAGAGGGCGCGCAGGCCGAAGAGGCCCACGGGAATGACGTAGACGGGGACGGCGGCCAGGCCCGCGAGCGCGAGCCAGCGCCGCTTGTCGGATTCGGACAGAGCGGAGAGATCCATGGCTGCCCTACAGGGTGAGGGCGCGCATGGCGGGCGGGAAGGGGTCCCCGCGTGCTGGTTGCATGGCGAGCGACAGAACGGACGGGCCCGCCGCTCAGTTGCCACCACCCCCGCGGCGCCAGGCCTCGCGGCGCTGGTCCTGGGCGCTCTTGCGCGCGAGCGCCTCCTCTATCTGCCGGGGCAGCTCCTCCAGGCGCGTGCGGTGCATCTGGATGCTCAGCGCGTACAGGCCCTGCTCCTGCTCCGGGAGCTGGGGGCCGAACTGCTCGAGCACCGCGCTCGCGAACGCGATGGAGTCCTCCGACAGCTTGCGGCGGTGCTCGTAGTACTGGTGGATCTCCTGCTCGGTGGCCGTGTTCGACTGCACCTTGCCGTAGAGCTCGTTCCAGCGCCGTCCTTCCTCGTCGCGCTTGCGCAGCACCTCCGGGTCCTTCGTGGGCACGCCCATCTCCCAGTAGAGGTTGCCGGGCAGCAGCGCGCGCAGCTTCTCCAGGTCCACCGGATGCCGTGCGGGCGTCTCGCTGGGAGCCGCCTCGGCGACGGGCGCGAGTCCGGCATCGGTCCCCACGGCCGCGACAGCCGCGGGGGCGGTCCGTGGCCCGGGGGCGGGCGGTGGCCGCGCGGGTACCGCGGCGCGTGATTCTTGCCAGGGTGCGTCATCCGTGGACGGGCCCGTGCGGAAGACACCGGCGAGCACCAGCACCAGCAGCACGACTGCCGGGGCCGCGAGCAACCACGGCAGAATCTTCGGTCGACCATTCACAGCCATGACGAAAGAGATACCTCGGGATGCGTGTTTGTCACAATCTCGAAAAGTGGGAAAAGCCTGTTCCGTCTGGAGATACAACTATTTCACGGCTTGTGCTAGTTCTGTGTGTCTCACCACAAACCAACCATGGAAGGAGTTGGGATGAGAAACCATCTCTTGTTGGGTCTTCTCGCGGCCGCGGCCGTGCCGGCGGCCCCCGCCCGGGCCGAGGTCCTCGTCTCTGGCATTGTCGATGTGCTCGTGGACGGAGGCAACAGCTACAGCTGGCAGAAGGTGGAGCTGCCGGGGACGAAGTGTGGCAACGGCTCCCAGTACAAGTTCTTCGTCCATCGCAGTGACACGGGCTCGCAGAACCTGCTGTTCATGTTCGAGGGCGGCGGCGCGTGTTGGGATTACGACACCTGCAGCGGTCGCGCGGGCGTGCTGGGCGCGGCCAATCCCAACGGGCTCACGGACGACTACATGCAGCAGTTCACGGCGAAGTATGTCTCGCCGATCGTGAACGGGGCGGATCCGGGCCTGCCGTTCCGCAGCCGCAAGGACCTGGTGACCAAGGACTGGAACATCGTCTACATGCCGTACTGCACGGGCGACGTGCACGTGGGCAACAACGTCGTCACCTACACGGACCCCACGGGCGCGCAGCCGCCGCTCACCTGGCACCACTCGGGATATACCAACACGCTCGCCGCGGCCAATTACGCCAAGACGCAGTTCCCCAGCGTCAACAAGCTGTTCGTCACGGGCTTCAGCGCTGGCGGCACCGCCACCGCGTCCGCGTATTACTTCGTGCGCCGCGCCGTCAACCCGGCGCGTGGCTATTACCTGAATGACTCGGGCCCCATCTACCTGGCGGCCAACGTCAATGATCGCTCGCGCGCCCTGCACGACAAGATCCGCCAGTCGTGGAACCTGAACTCGGTCTTCGGCCAGCTGCCGGCCTCGTTCGACCAGAACAACATGGGCACCATCAACCGCATGGTGGCCATGGAGTTCCCCAATGATCAGCTCGCCTACACGGCCTATACGCGCGACTACAACTACTCGCGCTTCTCCTACGAGCGCTTCCTGACGCCCAACGACAAGGAGTCGGTGCTGGGCTACTGGAAGGAGGACCAGGACCGTCTGGTCAACGAGCTGAAGCTCTACAACAACTTCAGCTATTTCATCCCGCATGCCCGGCCCATCAATGAGAGCCACTGCACCACGATCATCACCTTCGTGGGCGCGCACGCCTGCCAGCGGATGGAGAAGAAGCGCTGGTATGAGTACGTCTCCGAGCCGTGGCAGAACTGGAAGTGCAACAGCGAGTTCGTGCCGATGGACGTGTTCCTCTCCCGCTTCATCAACGAGAACCAGCGCATCCGCATCTACGAGCCGCCCAACGGCTACAACGATGATGATCCGGGCATGGACATCCTCGCGCCGCTGATCAACGGCGCGCTGGGCGGCTGAGTCCGCTGACTCCGGGCCTGGGTCGGGGATGAGCGGGACGTCCCACCCCCGGAGATATTCATCCGGGCTCAACGGTTCAGGATGTCCTTGCGCAGGCTCTCGGTGAGGGCCTGGGCCCAGTCCCGGAGGGGCTTGCCCACGCCGAGCTCCTCCAGGGTGCCGTCCAGATGGCCGAGCACGGCGTCGAAGTGGATATCGCTCAGTCCCCGCGCCACCAGCCGGGTGTGGGCGCGGCGCATGTCCCGGCCGCTGTACGCGCCGGGGCCCCCGAAGGCCGTGCACAGGAAGGCCCGCTGCATGGACTGCAGCCGGCTCATGTCCATGTTCTCGAAGAAGGGCTTCAGGCGGGGATCCGCCAGCACCTTCTTGTAGAAGATGTTGACGGTCCTGGTGACCATCTCCTCGCCGCCGAGCTGGTCATAGAGACTCTGGGTTGCGTGCATGCTTTCATTCTCCCGGTACCCGATGGGTTGGATGTCTTCGCGGGAGAGTCTAGTACGGAGGGACCATGGCTGAGCGGACCGTGGGCTCGAGGCTGATGGTGTACGACCGCACCTGTGGCGGGCGCTGGGGTCTTCCGGGCCTCACCTTCTCGTGGCGGGTGGGAGGCGTGCTGTACCGCGCGCTCGGCCGCTTGGATGACTGGAAAGGTGTGGCGAGCTGGCCCGAAGCGCTCGACTGGTTGCTCGCCCGTTCACGCGAGCGGCCCATCGCGGAGATCCAGTTCTGGGGCCATGGCAACTGGGGCTGTGTGCTCATCGACCGGGTGCCGATGGATGTCCGGGCGCTCGAGCCGGGCCATCCGTGGCACGCGCGGCTGGCGGAGTTGCGCGAGCGGCTCGTGCCCGGCGGAGACGCGCTCTGGTGGTTCCGCACCTGCGAGACGTTCGGGACGGCCCGGGGGCATGCCTTCGCCAGGGCGTGGACGCGCTTCTTCGGTTGCCGCGCCGCGGGGCACACCTACGTCATCGGGCCCTGGCAGAGCGGGTTGCACTCGCTGCGTCCGGGCGAGGAGCCGCACTGGCCGGTGGAGGAGGGCGTGCCGCCCGAGGTGCGCACGGGGATGCGGCATGCGCTGTGGTCGGGGCCTCGCGTGCCCAACACCATCACGTGTCTGCATGGCCGGGTGCCGCCGGGCTTCTGACATTGGTGCGGCGGGCCCTTGTCCACGGACGTGCCCTCTGCGACGGTGCGCGCCCATGACGACACGACCCTTTCGCATCCTGGGCCTCCAGCAGGTGGCCATTGGCGCGCCCGACAAGGCGCCCCTGCGCAAGCTGTGGGTGGACGTGCTGGGCCTCGAGCCCCATGGCACCTACCGCAGCGAGCGCGAGAACGTCGACGAGGACATCGTCGTGGCCGGAGCCGGGCCCTTCCGCGTGGAGGTGGATTTGATGCAGCCAGTGGACCCGAACGGGAAGCCGCGCGTGCACGACCCCGCGCTCAACCACCTGGGCCTCTGGGTGGATGACCTGCGCGCGGCGGTGACGTGGCTCGAGGGGCAGGGCGTGCGCTTCGCTCCCGGCGGTATCCGCAAGGGCGCGGCCGGCTTCGACGTGACGTTCATCCACCCCAAGGGCAACGAGCAGTTCCCGCTCGGGGGCGAGGGCGTGCTCATCGAACTGGTGCAGGCCCCGCCCGAGGTCATCTCCGCCTTCGACTCCTTCGCGAAGGCCGCTCACAAGCCATAGGCCTCCAGCAGCCGGAGCCACACCTCGCTGACGGAGGGGAAGGACGGCACGGCGTGCCAGAGTCTGTCGAGCGGCACTTCACCGGCCACCGCGATGGTGGCCGCGTGCAGCAGCTCGCCCACGCCGGGGCCCACGAAGGTGGCGCCGAGGATCACGCGCCGCTGCTCGTCCAGCACCAGCTTCACCCCTCCGTCGAAGCCCTGTCCCAGCAGGCTCGTGCCCGCCACCGAGTCCAGGTCCACCTGCACCGTGCGCACCGGCAGGCCACGCTGGCGGGCCTCGGCCTCGGTGAGTCCCACCGCGCCCACCTGCGGGTGCGTGAAGATCACCTGGGGCGTGGCCCGCGCATCCGCCCACGCCTCCTCCTGCCGGCCCAGGATGTTGTCTCCCGCGAGACGCGCCTGGTACTTGCCCATGTGCGTGAGGAGGTTGCGTCCGTTCACGTCTCCGCACGCGTACAGCCAGCCGCCCTCCACGCCCCTGGCTCGGAGCAGATCGTCCACCTCCACCGGCTTGCCCGGCGTCAGCCCCACCGTCTCCAGGCCCACGTCCCGCGTGGCCACGTCCCGGCCCATGGCCACCAGCACCTCGTCCGCGCGCAGCGTCTCGCCGGAGTCGAGCGTGAGCGTCACCTCGCCCTGGCCGCCGGGACGGTGGACGCGTGTCACCTGGGTGCTCGTGCGGACCGTGACGCCGCTCTCGCGCAGGGCCTTCTCCACGAGCCCGGCGGCGAAGGGCTCCAGGCGGGTGAGGATGTGCGCGCTGCGTTGGATGAGCGTCACCTCCTCCGCGCCGAGCGACTTCCATGCCTGGCTCAGCTCCGCGGCCACCACGCCGCCTCCCATCACCACCAGCCGCCGGGGGACGGCCTTGGAGCCAGTGCCCTCGCGGTTCGTCCACGGCTTCGCCTCGCGCAGGCCGGGGATGTCCGGGATGCGCGCACGGCTGCCCGTGGCCAGCACCACCGCGCGGCGTGCCGTCAGCTCGCGTGTCCCTCCATCGCGAGTCGTCACCCGGACCGTCTTCGGGCCCGCGAGCCGGCCGTGCCCTCGCACCACCTCCAGCTTCGCGTCTCGCGCCCACTTCGCCTGGCCCTTGTCGTCGTAGCCGTGGACCATCTTGTCCCGGTAGGCGAGGACCTCGGAGGCATCGAGCGGCTTCTTCGCCGCCTCACGGACACCGGGCGAGTGCCGGGCCAGCCAGTGCACCTCGGGAGGCCGGAGCAGCGCCTTGCTGGGGATGCAGGCCCAATAGGAGCACTCGCCGCCGAGCAGCTCCGTCTCCACGAGGGCCGTCGCCAGTCCTCCCGCGGCGGTCCGCGCCGCCGCGTTCTCCCCGGCCGGGCCTCCGCCGATGACCACCACGTCGAATGCGTCCGCCATATGCCCTCTCCGCGCTTCGAGTCGCCGAAACGAAAGGAGTAGGGGAGCACGGGCGGCGGCACCCTGCTGCGCGGGGTGGAGCATTCATCCGAAAGGTGTCACTCCGGTGGGCGGAGCGCGCGCCTTCCGTTGGCTCATGTACGAGTCGACAGCGTGGCCTGGCGTCTCCACGCGGCGGGCGTGAGGCCGTGGGCACGCCGGAAGAGGCGGATGAAGTGCGTGGCGTCCGCGTAGCCCACGCGCTCGGCGATGATGTCCACCCGCTCGTCCGTGCCCCGGAGCCTCCGCCGGGCCTCGGCCATGCGGTACTCGAGGATCCACTGTCCCACCGTGCGGCCCGTCTCCTTGCGGAGCACGCCGGCCACGTGTGTGGCGGAGCGCTCGACGGCTCGTGCCACCTCCGTGAGGGAGAGCGGCCCGAGCGCGTTCGCCTCGATGAACGTGAGCGCCCGCCGCGCCAGGCTCTGGCCCGCAGGATCCGGTGGGGTCTCGAGCCCCGTGATGCGCTCCAGCTCGATCAGCACCAACCGGAGCAGGGCGCTCACGGCCTCGTCGCGGGAGCGCTCGTCGCCGGTGAACTCGGACTCCATGAGCCGCATCCACCGCTCCAGGCGCTTGCGTTGGGCGGCATTCGGGCGGAGCACCGGGTGGCATCCGCTCCGGATCCGCAGCATGGGTCCCAGCCGGAGTCCCTCGCTGCTGCCCCAGCTCGGGTCTTCGTGGGGAAACGCCTCCGGGTGGAAGGAGATCACCCATCCCTCCGCGTCACCGGCGTGCGGCGCTCCGTGCGGGTCCCCGGGGGGAATGAGGTGGACGTCTCCCGCTCGCAGCACCAGCTGGCCGCTGTGGTGGATGGTCGACTGGCCCCGCGTCACCAGGAAGATGACGGCATACGAATGGGTGAAGGTCCCCGGCCGGGCGGCGCGATTCTGGGCATGGCCGTGGCTGTAGCGCCCCACCCAGACCGGGAGGTGGTGCCGCTTGAAGTCCTCGTGGCTCGGCGAGGGCTTCTTCGTTTCCCGCGGGGTCTTCCTCCTCGTCATGGTTCCCATGGATACGCGCGGGTCCGGCCCGGTATCAGAGCGGATTCTCGTGCGGAATCGGCGGATCTTCCGGTGGCTGGAGCGGGGCGCTCAGTGCCGTGCGGGCTCGATGTTGTTTCCGCTGAAGCGGCGCAGGTCCGCGCGCAGCGCTTCGTTGAAGCGGAAGGGCTCGGGGCACTGCTTCGTTTCGCAGACGGCCAGGTAGTCATTGAAGAAGGCGAGCGGGCCCCGGGCGGAGTAGCTGCGCAGCCGCTCGGGTCCCAGCGCCTCCTCCAGGGTCCGGGCCATGTACGCGCCCACGCGGACGAAGAGCCAGTCCTCGCGCGGCTCATGGGCGGCGAGGATGCGCTCACGCGTGGCCTCTGGCGCCCGCTCGATCGCCGCCCGGTCGAGCATCCGCGTCACCTGCTCGAAGGCCTCCGGGAACTCGCCCTTCCCCGGGAGTGTCCCCGGCCCGTGCGTGGCCCACTGGTGGTACGCGAGCCCGTAGCCGAAGACGCGGCCCAGCGCCTCGTTCACCACCGCGTCCACCGGGCCCTGGCGGTGCGCGCTCAGCCGGGGCCCCTGGTCCTCGAGCAGCAGCTCGATGACGCCGTAGGCGATGCGCTTGAGCGAGGCGGCCTGGCCCTCCACGTTGCTCGCCAGGGCGATGGCCACGTCCTCTCCGGGCAGCAGCAGGAGCAGCGTGGACGTCTCCGGTTGGGCGCCCGAGTGGGCCACCAGGTAGTGGCCCCGGAGCGGCCAGGTCGCGAAGCCCATGCCGTAGTCGGTGAGCCGTCCGTCCCGGGTGCTCATCGGCGTCTGCATCCACCCCGAGCTGGTGCGTGACAGCAGCCGGTAGTCGAGCAGTGCTTCACCGAAGCCGAGCAGATCCTCGATGGACGCGCGGGTGCCGCCACCGGCGAAGCGGCCGGACACGTCGATGACCTTGGAGGCCACCCGCTGCCCGTCCCGAATCCGGTAGCCCGCGGCGTGGTGCTCGTCGCGCGTGCGGCGATCGTCCAGCGCCGCGTGCTCCATGCCGGCGGGGCCGAAGACGTGCTCCTGGAGGTACTCGCCGTAGCTCTGTCCGGACACGGCCTCGATGGCGGCGCCGAGCAGGTTGTAGGCCCAGGTGCTGTAGATGAAGCGGGTGCCGGGCTCGGCCTCCAGCTCGTAGCCCGCCACGAGCGCGAGCGCCCCCGCGGTGTCCACCGGGCCGCTGTCATGGCTGGGGCCGAAGCGGCCGTAGTTCGTCACGCCTCCCAGATGGCCGAGCAGCTGCCGCACCGTCACCGGCCAGCGCTTCTCCGGCCACGCGGGCACGAGGGTGCGGATGTCCGCGTCGAGGTCCATGCGGCCCTGCTCCACGAGCTGCAGCACGGCCACGGCGGTGAATGTTTTCGTGATGGAGGCCATGCGCCAGGTGGTGCGCGGCGTCGCCGGCAGGCCCCGCGCCACGTCCCTCATCCCGTACGTCCCCACCCAACGCTCGGCGCCCCGCAGCACGCCCACGGCGAGGCCCGCGTGCGGCTCCCGGGTGAGCTCCGCGCGCACGAGCGCGTCCAGGGCCCGCTGCACCTCCTCGGGGAAGGGCCGCGTTTCAGCCGGCGCCGCGACATGGGGCCGCTCGCACACGGGCATCCCCGGTGGGACGGCCCCCGCGGTGAGGCCCACCAGGAGCAACGGAAGCCACAGCCCCTTCACCGTGCGTCCCTCCGGGGCTCGGACCTGGCGTGTGTCTCGGCGGCGCTGATGTCGTGCTCCATGGTGCTCGATGCTGGCGCGTTCCACCGTACCCGGATTCGGGCTGTCGCGCGCAGGTGTGGAGAAAAAGGACAACGCCCCAGGTGGGCTGCCCCTTTTCTCCACGGCCTCCGACGCCCTCCAGAGGGCTGTTGGAAATGGAACACGAATTGCTGAGGCGTGACGGGTTTTACCACCCGGGTCCTTGGAACACCAAGTTCCTCGGCTGAATTCGACATCAATCGCTCGCCCGAGGGCGAGTGGGAGGCACATTCAACATGAAGAGGTTTCTGAATCCGCTGATGGCCGCGTCCGTGGTCGTGCTGGCGTCGGCGTGCGCGAAGGTGGAGCGGATCGAGGTGAAGCCGGCCAAGGTGGCGCTGTCCGAGGCGGGCCAGTCCGTGGCGCTGTCGGCGCGGGGCGTGACGGCGGAGGGCAAGCCGGTGGAGAAGGCGGAGCTCGCGTTTGCCTCCACCAACACGAAGGTCGCCACCGTGGACGCCACGGGCAAGGTGACGGCGGTGAAGAGCGGCTCGGCGAACATCACGGTCACCTCGGGTGAGGTGAGCGCCTCGGCCCCGGTGGAGGTGGTGATTCCCTCGGCGATCGTCATCCAGGGCGCGCCCTTCACGCTGACGGGCCTGGGCTCGGAGGCGGTGGTGGAGGCCGAGGTGAAGGATGACGCGGGCCGTCCGGTGAAGGACTCGAAGCTGGAGTACTCGGCGGCGGACGCCAACGTGGTGCAGGTGGAGGGCAACCGGCTGACGGCCAAGGCGGTGGGCACCGCGAAGGTGACGGTGACGTCCGGCAAGCTGACGCAGGAGTTCGAGGTCACCGTGAAGCTGCCCGAGGTGGACGCGGTGGCGTTCGAGACGGTGCCGGCGACGCTGAAGGTGGGCGAGAGCGCGGCGCTGGCGGTGGTGGCCAAGGGCACGGACGGCGCGGCCATCCAGGGCGTGTCCTTCACCTTCACCACCAGCGACGAGAAGGTCGCCACGGTGGACGCGGCCGGGAACGTGAAGGCCGTGAAGGCCGGCGCGGTCACCATCAAGGCCGAGGGTGGCAGCAAGGCCACCGAGACGAAGCTGACGATCAAGAAGTAGTTCCGCGGTACCGGGCTCCGGGGGCGGTCGCACCTGGAGCCCGTGGTATGCTCGGGCTGTGTCCATCCGGAGGAGGACCCTGTGTCAGGTCCACTCCGTTTCGAGGGAGCAGCCCATGGTTGGCACCCACACGACAGGTCGCGTTCTCGTTCTGTGCATGCTGGCCGTGCTCGCGAGCGTCACGGCGGGCTGTTCCGTGGGGGCCCACTCCACTGCGAGCAGCCCCTCCGCCGCGAGCAGCCCCGTCTACCTGGCCCAGGTCACCTGCTGGAACACGATGAGCTGCTGCATCCAGAGATGGCCTCTGAATGCGGCGGAACAATGTGGGGCCAGCGCGGCGGAGATCGCCGAGGTGCTCAATGGCGCCCGAGTGCTCCATGAGATGACCCAGCCGGAGGGGGATCGGCTCGAGGAGGAGACGCAGGCGCCATCGGACGCGGAAGTCGCGGAGGATTCAGGCGAGCCTCCCCACTGTACGGGCCAGAATCACCACATCATCTCCCGGCCCATCTCCGAGGAGCTGGAGCAGCACAAAACGCTTCGCGGGCTCTACACGCCTCGGGATGAGCGCTTCGTGACCAGGGCGAAGGACAGGGAGTCGCACTGCGGTTATCAGCAATGGCACCGCGACGTGGACAGGGAGGTCATCGAGTGGCTCCAAAGATTCCCCAAGGCAACGAGGAAGGAGTTCGAGGATTTCCTGCGTGGCATCTACAGTCGCCCGGAGATGCTCAAGAGGTTCCCCAATGGCTTCCCAGGTAGATGAGTCCCCGCGCTTCTTCATGCTCCAGGATGACATGTGGGGGCCCCATGACACCCAGGTCAGCAAAGTTGATCGTGACAACGTTGGAGACGCCCCCGAATGCCCACGGTGTGGCGGTGCCATCGGTATGCTGGCATGGCTGCCACCCTACCGCGTCAACCTGGAACTGTATGGCCAGGGTCTGGGCGACTTCATCGCGGGGACCGGGTACAGCGTCCTCATCTCCGAGCGCTTCGCGGACGCATTCCGAGCGGAAGGTTTGACGGGACTGCTCGGGTTCAACCCCGTCGAGGTGGTCCGGGTGAAGAGGAAGCGCAAGGGCCCCAAGCCCGGTGCCGTGCCCCGCTACTTCGCCGTCACCGTCTGTTTCAGCCGCGCCGCCGTGGATGATGGACGGAGCCGCGTGCGCCGCCTCGTGCCCGTGACCTGTCCGGAGTGCCGCGATCCCGGCAGGGACTCCATTCACGGCTTCACCCTGGAGCCGGGCACCTGGCAGGGCGAGGACGTCTTCCGCCCCCGGGGTCTCCAGGGCTGCATCCTCGTCTCCGAGCGCTTCGTCGAGTTCGTCAAGCGGCATGGGCTGACGAACATGAAGCTGACTCCCATAGAAGAGTACATCTGGGATCCGCTGCGGCTGGGCCCGCCAGCCGCGCCCCAGGCGGGCCCCACCTGACGCGAGCCCGCGCCGCTACTTCGCGGCCACGAACTCGAAGGACGCGGTGGCCTCCTGGCCCTCCTTCACCGTGACCTGGGCCGTCTTCGTGCCGAGCGTCTCGTGCCAGGCCTCGAGCGTGTACGTGCCCGGTGGCAGGCCCTGGATGGAGAAGGCGCCGTCCTCGCCGGTGGTGGCGAAGTACGGGTGGGGGCTCATCACCACGAACGCCGTCATCCACGGGTGGATGTCGCACTTGAGGCGGATGACGTCCGCTTCCTTCGGGGGCTGGGCCTCCTTCGTCTTCAGGGGCGGCTGCGTCACGTTGAAGAGCTGCTTGCCCCCGGACACGCCCCGCACGTTGTGCAGCGTGCTGTCGCTGTTCATCAGCACCAGCGGCTGGTGGATGACGGCGCCCTGCACGCGCGGCTTGTACATGCACCGGTTCTGGTCCACCACGACCAGGGTGCTCGGCGGCGTCGTGGGCTGGCCGGGCACGTTGCCCTGCACGCGCACCAGCACATTGGCCAGCTTGCCGTCCGTCACGAGCACGGGTTGATCCACCAGGTCCATGCCCTCGCAGTTGGGATCCGTCCCCGGGATGATGGGGTTGGGAGCGGGCGCCTTGCCCTTGAAGGTGACGATGCCGCGCACGGTGCCGCCACCCTGGGGGGCCTGGGCGGCCTCCTCCTGGGGCTCCTGGGGCAGGGGCGTATCGGCGGGCAGGGGCGCGGCCTTGATGGCGGGAGCGGCCGGAGCCGGAGCCTGGGCGGCGGCGGCGGGAGCGGCCTCGTCCTTCTTGCAGGCCGTCAGGGCGGAGAGTCCCACCGCACCGAGTACCGTCAGGCCCAGCGTACGCAGCTTCATCGTGCAATCTCCTCGCACTCCCGGTCCGAGGGGGGACGCGGACCGGGGTGGGGAATGTCCACGGCTGTCGTAACAGAAAAGCGGGCGGGTGGGCCAATGGGGTGGGGGGACACCCTCAGGAGGTGGCAGGTAGGCCCGCGAGGAGGCGGGCACCGACGCACCGCGCCTTCACGATGACATCCAGATGTTCCTGAACGACGCAACGGGGCTCAATTCGTGGGCGGAGGCGCGGGGGCGGGCGTGGGGGCCCGGGGCTGTACGCGTCCGCCGCTGAACGCGCGCCAGCGGACATACCGGGTGAAGTCGCGCACGAAGGCATCCGGCGGCAGCCCGATGGCGCTCTCGAAGGCCTCGGGGAACTCCTTGCCGCTCCTCATCTCGCGCAGCAGGCCGCGCACCGGCTCCTCGCCGTAGCGCTTCACCAGGAACGCGAAGGTGTGGTGGGCCACCCCGTAGATGAAGTTCGAATCGTCCCGGTACAAATCCCCCGGATTGCGCACCGGATCGCTCGTGGGCGCGCGCTCATAGTGTTTGGCGATCTCCTCCAGCGACACCCACCGGTATGCCTGCTCCGCCGTGTACGAGGCCATGCCCTCGCGGAACCACAGGGGAATCCGTTTGCTCGTCCGCCGATCCTCCACCAGTTGGTACATCACGCTGTGGGTGAGCTCGTGCAGGAGCAGCTCGTTGATCTGCGCCTGGGTGGCCCCGGCCTTGTCCCAGGTGGAGGGGGCCTGGACGAACACTTCGTCATAGCGGCTCCAGGCGCGCAGCCAGTCGTAGCCGCGCGCCCGGACGGCGGACTCCAGCGCCGCGTGGTCGGGCATCACCCGGATGGTGACGGGCTCGCGCAGCGCGCCCCAGCGCTCCAGCTTGGGCAGGGCCTCGAGCACGGCCTGCCGGATGCGGCCGGCGTCCTGGGCGTTCCGGGAGTCGTAGTCGATGCGGAACTCGCCGGCGGCCGTCTCCAGGGGGGGCAGGGAGGCCTCGAGCGCCGCCCCGGGGGCCGAGAACCGGGTGGAGGCGCAGCCCGACAGCAGCACCAGGACTCCCAACGCCACTCCCAACGCCACGTTGCCCATCTCCATCCTCATTCCACGTCCAGCCAGTGCAGCACCGTGCGGCCCACGTCCGCCACGGTGGCCAGGGTCTCCAGTCCGGGAGCTGGCGGTCCGAAGTAGAGCACGGGGACGGGGTTGAGGGTGTGGGAACGTGTAGTCAGATCCTCCACGTTTCCATGGTCGCTGCACACCAGGACGCGGGCGTCGGGGGGGCGGGTGGAGAGGACGGCCCGGGCGAAGGCATCGAAGGTGTCCAGGGCCTCGCGGGCGGCGGCGAAGTCCTGGGCGTGTCCGGCCTCGTCGGCCAGGTAGTGCTCGAAGAAGGTGAAGTCCGCCTCCTGGGACACCCGCCAGAGGACGGCGGCGGCCTCGGCCGGGGTGCGCTGGGGGGCGGACAGGCTCCGGGCCCGGGCCCGCTCGCCGGTGATGTCATGGGTGAGGCCCTGGCCGGCCCGGGCGTCCTCCAGGGTGCGCAGGGGGACGTCCGCGGCGGCGAAGGCCAGGGTGCTGGCGGAGGCCTTCAGGCGGCGCAGGGCGGCCGGGGGGAGGGTGAACTCGGGGGGGCTGGAGGAGGGGCGCCGGGTGAGCTTCAGCGCGTCCAGGTAGGCCACCGGGTAGCTGTTGGCGAAGGTGGCGCTGCGGCCCGCGGCCACCAGCCGTTTGACGATGGAGTGACGCGCCAGCAGCTCGCGCAGGGGGGCGTCCGGGTAGCCCAGCACGTGCCGGCCGATGAGGACGGGGGCGGGGTGGCCGGTGAGGATGGCCGTCTGGTTGGAGGCGGACTGTGGCCGCCCGGCCACGCCGAAGGTGGGGTCCACGGGGTAACATTGACCCCCTTCGGGAAGCGCACGGGGGGCTTCATCCCGGAAGTGGGAGAGGAGATAGTCGCGGTGGGCGAGTGGATTCGCCTCCGGCTCGTTTCGTCCGATGCCAACCCCATCGATGAACAGGACTACGACGCGCATTGCGTAGGACTGTATCCTGGCTGCAAGACACTCATGGCTCTCCACGGCGACTTCTCCAGCTTCCCGCTTCCCGAACTGCTCCAGTGGTTGGATAGCTCCCGCAAGACGGGCACGCTCCAGCTCCTCACCTGGGAGGGCGGCGAGCGCAAGATGTTCCTGCTCTCCGGGCAGGTGCTCTCCGTGGCCCACGAGGGGCTGTGGGGGCGCGTGGCCCGGGTGCTCTCCCTGGCGAAACTGGCGGATGGCGCGGCGGTGCTGGCGGCCTTCAACGCGGTTCCGCCGGGCACGGAGGACGTGGAGCCGTTCTTCCGCGAGCACAAGGTGGACATGAAGCTGGTGCGCGAGCTGGTGCGCGAGGAGCTGCTCGGCTCCATGGTGGACCAGACGCGCGGGGGCCATGGCGCCTTCCACTGGACGGAGGACCTGGACCGCACGGGCGAGGAGTGGGGCCCCTGCGAGATGAGCCTCCGGGAGCTGCTCTTCGAGTCGCTGCGCTGGCTGGACGAGCAGCCGGATGTGGACCGGGTGCTGCCGGGAGACGCGCTGACGGTGCGCTCCCTGGTGCAGCCGAGCCCGCGCCAGCCGTTGCTGCAACGCATCCTGCTGACCATGTGCGCGGGCGGGCAGAACCTGGGGCGGCTGCGGCTGTCGCTGGGCCTGTCGCGCTCGTCCATCACCCGCCGGGTCTTCGAGCTGCTGCGGGCCAGACAGGTGGAGGTGGAGGGCGCACCGGAGGTGGTGGTGGATCCGGTGAGCGACATGCTGGAGAAGGGCGCGGTGCTCATCCGCGAGGGCCAGTACGACGCGGCGGGGCTGGTGTGCGCCTCCCTGCTGTCGAGCGATCCGGCGGACCGGCGGGTGCGCGAGTTCGCGCGCATGGCGCAGAGCGAGCACGTGGCCGCGCTCTACACGGAGCTGCCGCCGCTGGCGGTCCCGGAGCTGCGGCCGGATCCGGAGGCGCAGACGCTGCTCAAGCAGGAGGAGCGGCAGGTGGCCGGGCTCATCAACGGCTCCTGGGACGTGTCCACGCTGGTGCTGGCCAGCTCCGCGCGCGAGCTGGACACGCTCAAGACGCTGGCCAAGCTGAAGCGGATGGGTCTGCTGCACCTGCGCTGAGCGTCACTCCGCCGCGGGGGCGGGCAGTCCCGCGGCATGCAGCCGGGAGAAGATCTGCATCAGGACGTAGAGCGCGAACGCCGCGTCATCCACGCGGTTGCTGGAGCGTGCCGCCAGCGTCTGCAGCCGGAGCAGATCCGCCCCGTCCACGTGGAGCAGGTGGGCCTGGGCGCCCAGGGGGCCCTCGCCGGCGAACGCGAGCCCGCGCCGCGCGGCATCGAGGCAGGCCTGGATGCACGTCCCATAATCCCCGGAGGAGAAGGCCCCCTCGGCGGCGCGCGCGTGGTCGAACAGGTCCGAGGGCGCCAGGGCGCTCGCGGGCCCGAGCGGCCGCTGTCCGGTGAGGGCGGGGGGCGCGACGGCCGGGGCCACCTGGACGTGCACCTGGGGCTGCGGGTGGCCGATGGCCGGCATGCTGCGCGAGGGCCGTGCCACCATGGGGGCGGCGGAGGCCGTCGCCGTGGCCGGGGCCGTGACACCGGGAGCGCGGCCCGCGAGGTGCTGGTTGAGCTGGGCCTCCAGTCCGCCCCCACCGCTGGCCTTGGGCGAGCCCAGGGAGGGAACCGCCGGGGTCGCGGCCCGGGGCGGGGGGACGATGCGCTTGACGCGCAGGTCCTGGATGACCAGCCGGGTGATGGCCTTGAGGGCGTCGAGCACGCCGCGGCCGCTGAGGGCCTCGGTCTCGAAGTCGGGGACGTTGCGCGGGTTGAGCGCGGCGCGCAGCTCGGCCACGGGCAGGGCCTTGGGGATGTCGCGCTTGTTCCACTGGAACACCAACGGGAAGCGCTCCAACCGGACGCCCTGCTCGAGCAGGTTCTCCTCCAGGTTGGCCAGCGACTCGCGGTTGGCGTCCATCATCTCCGGCTGCGAGTCCGCCACGAACACCACGCCATCCGCCCCCTGCAGCACCAGCTTGCGCGTGGTGCGGTAGTAGATCTGTCCCGGCACGGTGTACAGCTGGAAGCGCGTGGTGAAGCCGGAGATGGACCCCAGCTCCAACGGGAGGAAATCGAAGAAGAGGGTGCGCTCGTTTTGCGTGGCGAGCGAGACCATGGCCCCGCGCCGCGCCTCCGGCACGCGATCATAGATGTAGTGCAGGTTGGTCGTCTTCCCCGACCGCCCCGGGCCGTAGTAGACGAGCTTGCACGTGATCTCACGCGAGGCGTAGTTGACGATGGGCATGGTGTCTGTGCCGGCCAGGGTTCCCCCGAGCCCAGCCCCTCCAACGCGCGCAGGGCCCGCACGCGCAGCAATCCCGGGTTGGACTCGCGCTCGCCAAGGACGACCAACAGGAGCGTCCCGCACGC